>NZ_JADGFW010000049.1:0-855 GCF_016613355.1 Psychrobacter sp. M9-54-1
ACCCCACTCTCAACTTGAAATAAGCAAATCAAACTGAAGAGGCGGATTACCAAGTTTTTTGTTGAGTACAAAGCACAGATTGTGTGACAGAATTTTACGAATCAATCGATGAGACAAATGCCATAAATCTCTTGCTCGTACCCTTTGTATATTAAATCGTTCTGATAACTGACCAATGACTGTTTCAACGATACGGCGGGCTTTCATTAGCCGCCTTACCACAGGTTTGGGTCTATCTTCTTTCATATTAGCTCTGAGTGGCGTTTGTAAATCTACTCCTTGAGCGTCGTAGTACGATGTCAGACTCGGGCTGATATACCCTTTATCAGCGCCAAGTAGCCCATGAATATGAGTGGTGATTTCTGGGGCAACCGCTCTTTCATCAACATTGGCAGGAGCAAAGGTAAAGCCTTTAATCATGCCCGATAAGTTAACAAGCAAATGTCCCTCAAAGCCATAGTACCTCTCTTGCTTAGCGGCACAGTAGCTAAAAGCTGCTAAGTCTTGATAATTCTTATGCCGATAAGCGCGTCCATAATGACAGACGGGTATCGGAAAACCATCCATAAAATGGATGTTGTCACGGCCTTCAATTTGACTGACGTTATCTTGTATCTGCTGTTTGACTTGCCACAGATTGGCGCAGTGCTTTGCGAAGTTAGGGTATGAGCCGATGGCTGGAAACCAGTCTTGCCAATGCTGGGTAAAGTATTGCCAAATTTGTTTGTCTTGATCTAGGTGTAAAAATTCACCGACCATCTCCATGCAAATAACCTCAGGATCACTTAGCTTTGGCGCGTAACCTGCACTTCGCAAGGGTTTGGTGACGACTATTTTGTAATATTGCTCTACCAT
>NZ_JADGFW010000050.1:0-2019 GCF_016613355.1 Psychrobacter sp. M9-54-1
CCGTTCCAAAAATCTTACTCAAACCTAGCCAATATTGACTATTAGATAGGTTTGACGTTTTCTTTCTGCTTCATTGTCACGCGCTATTTCTCATTTGAGATTTAGACTGACCACGACTCCACAGACTTTTTTAATTGGCGATGGAACTCACCGTCCAATAAACAGGATTATGCAGCTGTTAAAATAACAGTCGCGTTATTTAAAATATTGATGCTGGCGTTGAGGTCACGGTCATGAGAAACCTGACAGTTAGGGCACAACCACTCACGCATTTTCAATGTTAGCTCATCTTTACCAAGGATATGATTGCAGTTTGAACAGGTTTTTGAGCTTGGGTAGAAGGGTCCGACTGATTTCACAACCTTGCCTTGCTCAGTGGCTTTGTAGATAAGCTGTCGCTTAAACTCAAAGAAACCCAAGTCACTGATAGCTCTTGATAGCCGCCTGTTCTTAACCATACCTTTGACATTCAAATCCTCAATCGCAATCACATCGAACTCATTAACCAGACTTGTTGTGATTTGATGGAGAGAATCTTGCCTAATACACCTGATCTTATAGTGCAAACGAGAGAGCTTGGTTTTCGCTTTTTCTCTGTTTTTACTGCCTTTTTTAGTGCGACTGAGCGCTTTGTTTAGCGTTCTTAGTTTTTTAAGGTTTGCTTGAAGTGGTTTTGGCGCTTTAATTTTAGTGCCGTCTGATAAAACCAGTAAGTCGGTAATACCAAGATCAACACCAACGCTTTTACCTGTCTTTTTAGTAGGAATTACAGCTTTTTGTATTTCAACAGCCACACTAACAAACCACTTACCGCCACGTTTAGAGATGGTGGCTGACATGATCTTGCCGTCAAAACGTAAAGCTTCTTTTAAGCGAACCCAGCCCAAGTTTGGGATACGAATGGATTTACCTTTAATGGCAAATTGGTCGTTGGATAAACTGAATCTATCGTCACGGCCTTTTTTACGAGCGGTTGGGTATTTCGCTAAGCCTTTAAAGAAGTTGTTATAAGCATCACCCAACTGCATGATTGCCGCCTGCGGAGCGCATTTGGTCACTTCCAGCATATAGGGGAATAATTCACGCTTAATGGCGTTCAATTCGCGTCTGAGCTTCGCCTGTGAGGGCTTGTTTAGATTTTTAGTATCAACCTCAACGCCTGCGGCCAAACACGCATCACGGTACGCTTTGTCAAGCGCATACTGCCGCTGCCACTCATGCAAAGCCCAGTTGTAGGCTTTTCTCGCCACGCCACAAGCACGAGCAAGGTGATTTGCCTGTACGTTGTTTGGCTTGAGTTCGATAATGTGTCCACGGATCATAATGCTTTTTTAACCGCCTCTATTAATTGTTGGTTTTTCTTGCTGCGAGAGCCGTATAGCCTCGCTGAAAATACGGTGATAATCTCCAATACATCTTGGGCTAATTCTTGCTCAAAACTCAACTCTTCACCTTGATTGATTATTACCACTTCAACGTCACGAGCCTCACACAACATGAAAACCAGTTCTGCACCAAATCGTAAAAGCCTGTCTTTATGGGTAATTACCAGCCGTTCAACTTTATTGCTCAGTATGTCATCAAGCAGGTTTTTTAAGCCTTTCTTTTTATAATTCATTCCACTACCAAGATCGGTAATCGTCTCAAAAGTCCAGCCTTGCCTGGCACAATAAAGTTCCAAAACTTGAGACTGGCGAAGTAAGTCGTCTTTTTGATCACGACTCGACACACGAGCATAAGCAATGGTTTTTCGGTCTAATTTAGGTGGTGTATTCAAGGAATGCGGTCTGATTTCACTTAAATCATATCGCCTATGCCCGTTTTCGGTTCGCTTGGCGACTAACGTACCATCCTCATCCCAACGTCTTAATGTGGATTGAGCAACCCCGAAATGTTTGGCAGCCTCCCCAATACTAACCAGTTTCCCCATAACTTGCTCTCTATATTATAGATATAATCTATCTATTATAGTAATAAATAGGTAGGTTTGTATATGTTTTATTTAACTGTTTGCAACCC
>NZ_JADGFW010000051.1:0-303 GCF_016613355.1 Psychrobacter sp. M9-54-1
AGCCAAGTTGGTAAGGCATCAGGTTTTGATCCTGACATCCGTTGGTTCGAGTCCAGCTACCCCTGCCATTTTTAAGTGTAAAGCGTTCGATATGTCGTCATTATAAGCCGTTTTTAAATAAACGCTTATTTTATTGACATTGACAACGTTATCCCAGTTTCGGTATAGTTCGCAATGAACACCGTTAGGGAAAAGGTATATTGTAGACAGTTTATCTGTTTATAATATAACGAACAGGTCGTGACGCTATTTTAAGCGTAATTTACTATAAATTATGCCTAGATATCGACGTACACAGCCTAG
>NZ_JADGFW010000052.1:0-11918 GCF_016613355.1 Psychrobacter sp. M9-54-1
TTCATTGCAAGATGAATTGAGGACACGCCCTAGATTATACAACCTAGCAGCATTATAATAATTTAATCCTAGTTCAATCTACTTTACCCTTACCCTGCCGACACTTCTCCGAACAATAAATCACCTGCTCCCAATCCTTCTCCCACTTTTTGCGCCATGTAAACGGACGCTGGCAAACGGGGCAGATTTTTTGCGGTAGATTTACTTTTTTATGTGCCATCGTCTGCGCCCTTTTATATCTATACTGCACTATTAACACTTACTTATCTTCTTTTTGATGATCCAACCCTTCATACTTTTTCACGCGGCGACATTGGTCTGAGCAATAGACCATGCTCTCCCAGTTTTTATCTAGCTTCTTAGTCCAGCTAAATTCACGCTCGCAGACAGGACATTCCTTTTTACGAACATTTTTCTTTTTGTGCGCCATATTTTTCTCATTGGTTTGTTTGATGCATCAATAGTTTACCTCTCTTATCAATACGACTATTCATAATCATCAAATATTTTGTTCAGCCTATTAAGACTATTGACGATAAGTTTGCCAGATTGATCGGTGCTGCTATCAATTGCTAACTTCTCGTCCATCCGCATCGTCAGTGGCGTAAGCGCCTCTTTAAGTGCGTTTGCCATCAGTACAGTCTGTTGATGAATATCAGGAATATCGGTACCTGCTATTTGATTCTCATCACTCTTAGATAGGGTTTCAGATAATCTATCAGCCATTTTTTGTGCCAGTTGCTCGACGGCATCGATCAGTTGTACCATCAGTGCTTTTTGCACGTCTTGGTTTTGCTTGAGATACTCGCTTTCCGCCTTTCCAATATTATGATCATGCTTATAGATTTTTATCAGCTGATTCATACTTTTTTCAAAGCCATTATCGATGCTGTCGCTGACGATCTTGGCATTGCTGATCACGCTATCGGCAAGTATTTTCTGTGCTTCCAACTGGTTATCGAGTTGCACTTGTTGTTCCGCTTCTCGTAAGCGAGCGATTTGCTCTGGATTATTTTGCGTGAGGTACGTTTCAAACTGGCTGCTAATAGCATTAAAGCCACTCGCCAAGTCGACCAACTGAGCGACAATGCGTGCGCCTGTATCACCGTCTTCGCCGCCCATGGCTTTATTGCGTAAGAAGTCAGCCTTGATTTGCACCCAACGTGCAGCCTCTGCCTCAGTCAATTTGCCGCGTATCTCAGCGAGCTTCAGTAGATTGCTTTCTGCACCTTGGGTCAATAGCTGCGACTCGCCTAGATAATGATCATCGATTAGCTGATTAAGCTCGTTCTCATTCATGACTGCCGAGAGTTTTTCAGTCATCTTATTCATATTACGGTAACTGCCTTGCAGCTTAAATATCGGCTCGACGCGATATTTATCATCCTGCGAGGCGGACGCAATATAGGCTTGGTTAACGTCCAAAATGACTTTTTGTACCGTAAACATATGGCGCAAGATAGCAATAATCTCGTTAATCTCTGAGGTGCTATATGGATAGGTCAGCTCGCTGCTTTGTGCTTGGGCAAGATTGGCATTGTCGGCTTTGGCCATTTTAATGAGGCGGTGTACATCGCTCAAATCGCGGTTAGCAAGGGGTGCTAATACCGCGTTAGAGGTCAGCGAGTTTTCAATATAGCTGAGGGCAAATATCTCTTCCATGCCGCTCATGATATCGCCTAAATTGTAGATATCGGCGCGGTTGGCAAGCATATCAGGTACTTTAAATGCTTCGCCACTTTCGGTATAAGGGTTACCCGCCATGACCACGCAGAACTTTTTGCCACGCATATCATAGGTCTTGGTCTTGCCTTGCCAGACGCCATCGATGCGGCGTGTACCATCGCCAAGTGAGATGAATTTCTGCAAAAATTCTGCATGGGTATGCTGAATATCATCGAGATAAAGCATGACGTTATTACCCATCTCAAAGGCTAAGTTAATTTTATTTAGCTCTTCGCGGGCGGTGGCATTGGGCGCTTTTTCGGGATCTAAAGACGTCACATCATGACCGAGTGACGGACAGTTAATCTTCATAAAGATGAGACCAAGACGGTTCGCAACGTATTCCATCAAGGTGGTTTTACCGTAACCTGGCGGCGATATCATCATCAGGATACCCATCAAATCGGTACGCTTATCCTCGCCAACCGTGCCCATCTGTTTGGCGAGGTTGTCACCGATGAGTGGCAAATAGCTTTCGTTAATCAGACGATTTCGTACAAAGGATGACAGCGGACGGGGCATAAACTCGTCCAGTCGCAACGTTTCTTTTGAGTCTTGTAAAATCTCTGAACGCAGGGCTAGGTAGCGCTTATAAGCCGGAATGACTTGGGTGTCGTGATGATGCAAACGACTTAAGAAATCATCGACGGCAAAGGTTAAAGTTTGCTGATGAATGCGCTCATGCTCACCTAGTAAATTATTGACTTGAATTTCAAGCGAGACCTTACTTATGCGACGCTCGAAGCTTTGCGCTTGATTAAGTGGGTTGTTAATACTGGTCAGCGAAGGCACTGAAAACGAAGTGCTCGTTGCGCCTTTATTAATACTATCAAAGCTTAACCCTGACTCGATAAGATGCTGTACCAAATCTTCTCTTTGAGTATCGTTTAGTTGAGTAAGTAAAACAGCAATCGCTTCGGGCACGTAATGACGATCACTTGCCAATTGCTGCTGGCGTAAGATGTTTTCTTCATCGATTTTTGCTTGCTGATCTTCGCTAAGTGCATTGTCACCGCTTGCATCGCTCTGACTGTCAGCTATTTTATCATTGCCATAAGTTTGATCGAGCAGCGCATAAAACCATGTGGCTAGTAGCTCATAGGCTGATTTTGGCTGTAAACCAAGCTTGCCAATCGAGGACTTTAGTTGCTCAAAACCCATGTTATTTTGCGCATTGGCTGACGCGCTATTTAGCGTTTTGCTCAATAACTCACATAACTGCTGCGCTTGTTGGCTGGTCTGCCACTCGATATTGCCATTGGGCGTAGTAACTTGCCCCATAACACTGACCAAGTATTCACAAGCTTGCTGCACGTAGCCTTGCTGAAAGACAGTCGTGTTACTAACCATAGCGGGTTGATGAATTTGGCTAATCTCTGAATCTGAGCTATCTTCTAAAGCAAATTTATCGGCGTTATAAGCGGCAACAAAGCTCTGCATCACATGCGTCATATCTTCAACCAGCAATGCTTTTGCAGTATCACTGCCCAGGCTTCGATGCAATTGTTCAGCTGTAATGGCTCTATCTTGCCAATTATTTACCCGCGTCAGTACCAGCTCATTTAACCAAGTATCATAACCAAATTGACGTAGCGCTTCTAAGCCAAGCGCTTTGGTTAAACTTAACTGCCAGTAAAATAGTTGCGCCAACGCCCGTACTTGCGGGGTATAAATCAGTAGCCCAGCTTCACGTAGGGTGGGTAATATTTGTAGCAATAACAGCGTCGCATCATGGTCATGAATACCTTTGTCATAACCGAGCTGATAACGCGGCGTGCCATAGGCCCTGACGAGTTTAGGTAGCGGACTGTCCTCATCTATCTCACCCTTGCTATCGAAGGTTAACCGCGTCGCATCATAGGCCTGATATAAACGCGCTTCCGTCAAGCCGTCTTGGCTTTTTTTGGCACTTTCGATAATGCTATATGCCAAATACTCAGCGCGATAAACGCTGTCAGACTCGGAGGCGATATTGATATCCCAATAAGGGCGCAAGGCATTTAATTCAGCATTATTGAGCACTTCATAATAATCGGTGCCTGTTAGATGCAAATTGAGCACACGCTTGCCATCTGACTGCTGACGACTGAGCAACGTTAAATCTAAAGGCTGGGTATTAACCGAAAAGCGGTGTTTGCCTAATTTAATAATCTGACCGCCATCTTCGAACAAGTCAGACTTATCTTTTAGACTCTTATAACTCTCAACTTGTATGGCTTTTAGGCGCGCGTCTATATCATCGGCTTTGACACTAAAGCCCATCGCTTGCAAGTTCTTAGCGATAGCGCGTACTTTTTGGACTAAGCCATCTGAGGCAAAATAGGTATTGAGCGCTTCTTCTTCCTTAAAGCCAGTGACGCCTGTGCTCTGCGTACGCTTTTTGATACTCTCAAGCATCCGCAGCGCACCATCACCTAAGTTCTGGGCTTTACGATTTCGGGTATCAAGCAGTTGCTGTTTATGATTTTCAAAGGTTTCGTAAATCTCTTCACGCTTGGCTATGATATCTACTAAAAACTGATCACCACTACCGCTTTCTGGATCAGCGAACTGGCTTTCCAATGCTTCTAGCTGTACCAGTAATTTCGCCATTTGCTCGTCTGATTTCTCAGGCGTATTGGCAATCGACAATGCATTAGCAATGGACTGACCAAATAGCTTAAACTGCGCGCCAAATTGCGCGACTGCTTCAGCAGAACCTAAGTTTTTACGCTTATGATTGAGCTTGGCTTTGCTTTGATTTAACCGAGAGTAAATGGCAGAGATATCATCGATAATTTGGGTGCGTACCGTGGCATCGGCAACATCTAATATGCCTAATAGCTCGGTCAACAAATCTAAGCCTTGCGCTGTCTCATCAATTTTATCTAGTACTGGCTTTAGCTCGCTATTGGTTTCGGCCGTATTTAAGCGTTCGCTGACCTCTGCTAATATGTCTTCGTAGCTTGATAATGCTTTGTCTCCACTTAAAAATAAGACGGTTTTTTCGGCGAGCTCGCTTTCTGCTGCTTCTAATTGTGTTTGCAATGCCTGTAGCTTAGCGCTATCTAAATAACGCAAGTCCTCCAAGCTGACCAGGCGGCCTTTTTGTCGTCTTAACGCCGACAGCTGCTCCACATAATCACTGGCAGACTCAAAGGTGGTCACACGTATTTGCCGTAATATCTCATTTTGCTGCGTATCGGCATCGGCTAACGCCGTTTGGGTTTGCTTTTGGATGCTTTGTACTTTGGCAAACTCATCAATGACCAATTCAGCGGTCGCCGTTACGTCCTTGATACTACTGGCAACGTCATTAAGCTCAGGGTCAGACAACCAGTAATAGCTATCAAAGAGGCGGCTGGTATTATCCGCTAGCTCCTCATAGAGTTTTTGTGACACGCTTTGATTATCAATTAGGCGAGTGATGCTATAAAGGTCGGAGATACCGCGCACTAACTCTTTATTGCCAATTTTGCCATAAAAACTACTGCTTTCAGGCAACTCACTAACATACTCAGGTGACGCATAAGGCGTATGCCATATCTGCATCGGGTGAATGCGTGACGGCTCACTTTGGTCATTAAATAGTACCAAACGCCCATTGTCCGCCAATGCCATACCATTGCAGTAAATGGGATTTGCCAATTGTTTTTTAATAAGGTTGTAAGGAAATAACCCTGTGATACCTAAAGCGACATCGTAAAATAAAAACAACACGTCTTCACCATTGGGCGATACGATTTTACGTTTAAACTTTAAGTCTTTAGCACCGACACTATTGGCATCGAACAGCTTATACTCACCGGTTTGCAGATAAGAACCACCGGGAAATATAATACCGTGATCTTCAGGCAGCTGTACACACGACTGCCCAATTGCATCTAAACGCAATACGGCTTCAGTCAAGGTGTTATAAACAAAATAACGATAACTGTCTTCGCGATACGGCAGTATTTTCAGCAGTATTAAACTGCCAACTTTGGCATAAGCAATTTCAGCGTCAGTCAACGACTGGGTGCGATCATTCACAGGCTCGCTATAAATACCCTGCCCTGATTGAGTATTATCCTCAATCTTAATGGTCAAATCGCCACCAATGGTTTCTACAAAGATGGTATCTAAGATATTCATATGTGGATATTTACCATTGACCATCTGCTCACGCGTGGTATCTACCCAATCAAAATCGTAAGCAGGAGGCAACTCGATATCACGTTCGCCTCGATTGTCTACGTAGGCAATTTGGGCTGACTTTGGTGTGCCTTGGCTAAAATCTAGGGCAAAACGAAAGACACGAATATCGGTGATACGCTCGCCAATTTGAAAGGCCAATAGCAGTTTGCTGTCTTTGACGGTCAGCTGAATCAGGCGCGTGTGCTTGTAATAGCGATACAGTTCATTAAAATCTTGGACAAATGCCTCTTGATCTAAAAAGGTATTTTTTAGATCTACTTCTTCCAGCTGATATTCTTGCTCAGCGCTTTCTTTATCCATGCTATCGTTACTATCGAAACCATTCTGCTGACTTTCATCACCACCATTTTTATTAGTAGGCTCTATCAATCGATATAGCGACAACACATCTTTGATATTACTCGCCCGCTTTAGCCCCATAAAGACGTTGTAGCCAAACAACAGATAGTCGCCCACTTGTACCATATCTTGCGCCACACAGTTGTATTCGGTACGAATACGGGTGCGGGCGATGACTTGCATCTGCGTGCTGCCAAACTCTTGCAGACGCGCATGATTCAGCCTAGCGGTCTGTTGCTCTAGCCGACTACCCTGCTCAGTAAGACGCTTTTTAATAAGCTCATACGCATTACCTGAAGCGACCGCTTGATCCGTTTGCTCGGATTGTTTCTGGCTATGGGTGTTATTTGAATTGGTTGGGTTTTGCGTATCTGCCATCGTTGCTCGTCCATTTTTAGGCAATCAGATAAATCTAAGGTTTTTTGAATTAAAGAAGCACTTGGCTCATCTAAAAAAACGAGTGGTCACCGCTGGTTTTTTTAGATGAGCCAACTCATGGTTAATAGTAGTCATTAACTACTGCTATGTTAAAGCGTTTAGATTGAGTTGGTTAAAACAATCCGCCACTTAAGTGACAGATTGCTTATTAATGAAAAGTTATGGGTCAAATCTTGTTGATAATAAATCAGTCATGTCGACTAACGATGATACTAAGCCGTTTCATCATCATTCTGCTTGTTCGCTTTGGTCATCACTTGATTGGCCATCATCGTATTGATAATGCCGCTTAACGTATCTGACTTGCCAGCGAGACCATCAATGGCTTTACCGATAGATAACGACTTAGCGAAGTTATCGAAGAAGTGCGCTTCGCCGCCAACGATATCGATTTTGGCTTTTTGTAGCGCAACTGCCAAGACTTCAGCATTTTCTTTGGCAATCTCCTTACCGGCTTCGATAGACGCCATCGCTTCTTGTAGCGCAGTTTCAAGACCCATACGGAATTCTTCGTGCTCGCGTGCCTCGACGGTCATGCTGCCCATGGCATTGAATTTTTCGACCAGACCATCTGCTTCAGCTTGGAAATGCGCACGAGTAACTTCCGCTTTTGCCAGTCCAACTTCACGTTCCGCCTTGGCATTTGATTCACCACGAGCGGCAATCACTTGCGCGTTTGCCATACCGATGTCACGCTCGGCTTTGGCATTAGACTCACCGCGCGCGGCGATAATCTCAGCATCAGCCATACCTTTTTCACGTTCTGACTGTGCTTCCGCTTGACCAGTCGCTTTGATAATATTAGCCTTGGCAAGTCCTTCTTTTTCCAAAGATACCGACTTGGCTTCTTGAATGGCCGCTTCAGCAAAACCATGCGCAGACTCTTCAGCTTTGATACCTTCCGCCATTTTCATTTTAGCTTCCGATTCTTTGGCAGCGGCCTCAAGATTGGCCGTCGCAAGCGTGGTAATCTCAACCGCTTTATGCTTAGCAGACAACTCTTCTGCTTCAGCCTTTTTCACCTGACGTACTTTGATTTCTTCGGCATCGGCTTCGGCGGCTAGGACACGTGTTTGCTTCGAGCGCTCGGCTTCGCTCACTTCGCGAACTTCCTTGATACGCTCTTCTTCTTGTGCGACCGTTTTGTCTACCGCGATACGCTCACGAATGACGTTAGCAATTTCTTTTTTCTCAAGCTCAATGGCGCGTTCAGCTTCAATACGCTGCAAGTCGACTTCCCGCTCACGCGAGACGATTTCTAAATCACGAGCGCGGGTGACTTTTTCTTCTTCAATCACAACAGCACGCAAGCGGTTCTGTCCAGCGACTTCAATTTCACGCTGTTGATTTTCACGCTGAATCGCTAAATCTTGCTCAACCATGATAACGGCTGTTTCAGATTTTTTACGCTCTTCTTCTTCAATCTTTCGAGTTTCCGCCAGCTCACGGGCAATTACCGATGCAATCTCACGGCGCTGTTTGGCTTCAGCATCGGCTTGCTGGCGCTCTAGCTCCAGCATCGCCTCTTTGGTCTCGACGTTTTTCTTCTTAACGGCCAGCTCTTCGTCACGCTCAAGCTCATTGGTGATGACGTTTTGGAAGGCTGTTAGCTGGGTAATCTTTTTGATACCTTCAGCATCCAAAATATTGCTTGAATCGAGTGACGCTTTCGGCGTTTGCTCTAAGTAATCAATCGCCACATCTTCTAAGACATAACCATTAAGATCATTACCGATTTCTTGCACGATACTGTCACGAAACTCGCTACGATTTTCAAAGAGTTTGACGAAATCAATCTGCTTGCCTACTGTTTTTAACGCTTCTGAGAACTTAGCATTAAACAGCTCATTGACCGCCACTTTGTCTGAAGCTCTTTCAACCCCAACCGATTTGGCAACTTTAAGGACGTCTTCTTCTGTTTCATTAACACGCAAGTAAAACGCCACTGTGATATCCGCACGCATATTATCGGCGCAAATTAGCCCTTCTTTACCGCGTCTATCGACTTCTAAGGTGATAAGGGAGATTCTCATCAATTCTTTTTTGTTGATGATTGGCCAAACAAAACCACCATCAAAACGTACGGCGATTTTACTCACGCCATTGATAATCAGCGCTTTACCCTGCTCTACCTTAAAATAAAAAGCCTTGAGCATTAACAGCGCTGCCATAATAAAAACAAACGCCAGCACCACAACCACGCCGACGATAATGAGTATATCCATATTCATTCCTTTAATGAGAACATTGCAACCAAATTTAAAACAGTTAATACCATACTTAAAAACAAACTATTAGTTATCTCTGTACCGCCAATCTGCCAACTTATAAAGCGAATGGAGAAATGTTATTTATTTCAATTTTAAAATTATTTATAGCGGCGGTTTATACGACTTTTCTTTAACGGGAGCAACTCGGTAGGCATTGGCTTCTTCTAAATATTCTATCAACGTCACTCTATCACCCTGCCTGAGCAAATCATCATTGATGTCTGAACGAATTTTGAGTATCAAGCCTGCGCCGCCGTCATTTAATTCTGCTTCACCATGTTTGTCAGTCACACTCAATGTACGTACCACGGCGATTTTACCGATATTACTAGACGCATTACGCTTGGGGATTTTGGCAATATTTTTGCGAATGGGAGCAATGATCATACCTGTTAGCCACATGGATACGACCAACACAAAGATGAGCGCCCCTGTACCAAAGAGATAATACAAAAGACCAGAGTCAAAATATTGATGTAAAAAGCTCGTATATAAGTAGCTTAATAGCCAACCGATTAGGCTGATTAAGCTCAGTATGATGATGAGTGGCACGCCATAAAGACCAAATTTGAGCATGAGACCAGTGAAAAACCCCGTCGATGACAAGGTAGAAACATCACCATCTGGCTCACCAAAATCTACGCTATCCATATCTGCCATGCCGAGTAATGACACCAGCCAATATAACGTCACAAACATGACAAGCCCCGTAAAAATAAACGTCGGGTACAAACTGATTTTAGTGATAAAAACTAAAAAGGACTCTTGCATGAACCGCTCTCTCCTTTTACTCGCCTAATCCAACCTTTTGATGTCTTGGTTATACGATTTTTTATATGACTGAAAGTTACTCGACGTTTCTTTAATAAGACTTACTTCATTCAGATTTATTCATTCAGCTTCAACTATCGCCTTAGTGCTCAAGACTTTATTTCAGAAATTTTGCTTGTTGTATTTTGAACAATAAGACAGTACTGCCGTACAATCTTGGGCTATAAGGAATTTAACGTACGGTTATGCCACCTCTAAATCGTAGGGTATTCAATCAACTTATGTTTCTTTGTTAGTGATTATATATACATTCCATTACATAATACATAGGTTTCGCCCTTAACGACCCCAAATCGGTGAGCGCACGACGCCGCCTGTTTTACTGCTAATCGCGTAACTTGAATTGCCAGCTAAAGAATGAATCACCAAACTGCTACCACTTTGACCGCTTACTTGCGAAAGCTTTGTGGGATAGACAGCATACTGTGCAGAAGGCGACAGACGCGCGGGCTCATCAAGTCCTGTCTCTGCTAGATTAACCACTTGCCTTGTAGCCAGTGTCATGACCGCCGCCTTACGACCATTAAGATAGGCTAAATACTGTCCATTCAAGCTCAGTTGCGGGCTGGCTGCATAGCCTGCGGTCGGTATCAATGTCGCCTTACCGGTAGCAAAGTGATAGCGATAAATACTGGGACGACCAGCGCGCACTTTGTCGCTGGTATAGACAAAGCTTTGCCCGTCGCTTGCGTAGCTTGGCTGCACTTCCGTGCTCGCTAAGGTCGTAAGCTGTTTGGTATGACCGTCGCTTAAGCGCATCTCATAGATATCAGCATTGCCGCCGACGGTTGAGCTATAAAGCAGTTTTTGCCCGTCAGGCGAAAATGAGGCTGATAAGTTACTACCCTCGGCATTGACGATGAGATTTTGGGTGTTGCTGTTGCGATCATAAATATAAATCTTGGGAGACTGGCGCGCGACTTGTTTGCTATAGACGAGCATTTGACCATCGGTAGACCACGCTGGCGCATAGATATAACCATTGAGCTGATCTAACAATTGGCGGTCGCTACCATCAGGACGAATACTATATAGCGTTGATATCTTTGCAGCGCCTGCTCCCTGCTCTTCAACATAAGCGATGCGCCCTTGCCGATCTATCGCTGGCATGCGCGCCGTTAGCGGATTACTCGCACTTGTATCAATAGGTGTTTTGGTTGCATGATTCGCTTTAGGCAACGTACTTGGCAATGTCTGACAGCCCGTTAACAAACTAAAAGCCGTTATCGCCGAGATGCCAGTTATTGTGCGCAAATTGACAGATGATTTTTCTCCAAAGATTTTTAACATAAATGACGTCCAATAAAATTCTGATAAATACGGAATGTAGGTTTTGATAAGGTTAAAAATTTGATGGCATAAGAAATATCTTAATGGCTTAAATAGTTAACCTTAGCGACTTATGACAGTGTAGCGGAAAGCATCATAAATTTTAGATAAAAAAATGCCTCACTGCTTAGTGAGGCATTTTAAGTGATCAGATTTTAAAACGTCTATATTAAACGATTAACTTATTTAGAAACGGCTTTAAAATGAGCCACTTGATTGCTATTAGTAATCGTCAAGATAGGCGTGTTATTGGCATTCTTGTTGATGCTGTACTTACCTTGTACTGTTGCAAGTGTCGCCGTATCAAAGCTGGCTTGTGGCTCAGGGCACGCCATCATTGTTGATAAAACATTACCGAGTACGACATTGCCATTTACCACACTATAGTTGGCACCCATATTATTGCAGGTATTGATAAAGCTCACGCGGTCATTACCGTTATCTTTAAAGAAATTAAGCGTCAATGGTTTGTTTGGATCAAAGAATAATTGGCTAACTTTGTCGCCATTGGTGCGCTTAGCATCGACAAGCTGCCAGTTATACGCTTGTAGGGCGTCAACAGTAATTGGCTGGGTCACAGGCGCGGTCACGCTAGGTGTGGTTTGGCAGCCGGCAGCAGCAAGTGTACCAACCGCAAGGGTGGCAGCCATCATCATTTTAGTCATGTTTTTCATATAAACTCCTAGAGGTTTCAAATATAAAAATAAAAGTGCAAAGGTAAAAAAATATTGTTTTTATCATATCAAGCAGCATTTTCTCAGGTTAATGCGTCCTGATTAGGGCGTGTCCTCAATTCATCTTGCAATGAAT
>NZ_JADGFW010000053.1:0-11554 GCF_016613355.1 Psychrobacter sp. M9-54-1
ATACGCGCTTTTAGTAGGGGGTCAAGGGGGTTTGAAAATTTAAATTGATATATCTTCTAACCCCTTGATTGCTTAGGAATTAAATCTGAGATTTTGGCTTTAGTCTTACATTTTACTCTTTAAGGTGGTTACGATACCTGATAATGCATAGATGATACCGATGGCTAAGATGCCTACTGGGATATCATATAAGATGATACTCATGACCAATACGCCAATGATAAGCACAACAAATGGCACTTTCTTTTTATCGAACTCTTTAAAGCTATAGTATTTAACATTACTGACCATCAATAAGCCGCAGATAACCACCCATGCCGCAAATAGGAACATGATGGCAGTATCGTATTGTCCGACCCATTCATTATGATCGACCGCAACCATTACCGCAGCCGTAACTAAGATAGCCGCGAGCGGACTTGCCAAACCGACGAAGTATTTTTTATCGACTATACCAACTTGCACATTAAAACGTGCTAAGCGAAACGCGGCGCAAGCGGTAAAGACGAAGGCGCAACCAAGACCAATACGACCTAACGGCTCTAAAGCAAAGCTATAAATCAGGATTGCAGGCGCAACGCCAAAAGCCAACATATCAGCGAGTGAATCATACTGCTCGCCAAAAGGACTTTGCGCATTAAGCATACGCGCAACACGCCCATCGGCACCATCAAGGATAGCGGATAAGAAAATCGCCAGTGAGGCTTTATAAAATTCGCCTTGAGTACTGGCTAAAATAGAATAAAAACCCGACAGCAGAGATAAAGTGGTAATCAGATTGGGCGCTAAATAGACACCGCGACTAACCACACGCTTACCTTCGGCAACCTCTGCTTCAATCACCTCAAAGGTCAAACCATCATAATTGTCATTATCCGCTAGGCGAATATTGAACTCATGCTCATCGACAAAAGGCGGCTGAGTGGCAGCACTATCCTGTAAGAGCGGCTCTTTTACCAAACCGTCATTCATAACCTTGTCGGTTACCAGACTGTCCTTTGCAAGGCTATCTTTGCCCATACTACTTGATGATTGATTCGTCGTCATAACGATATCCTTATTCGCCGACCAGCCAGCGCACATTAGTGGCACTATCAGGAGACATGTCTGGGGCATCCGCAACTTTTAACACCGGCTGTAAGAAACGCAAAATCTCACGTGCGTGATTGTCAAATTGCCAAGGCGGATTGATAACGAGTAACCCTGTACCATTTAGACCAACAGCGATGTCGTTAGGATAGATATTGAGCTCGCAGACCAATTGACGTCTCATTTCAGTCCGTTTTAGCTTTTTGTAAAACAGCTCAACCGCTTCCATGTTTTTAATTGGATACCATAACGCGTAAGTACCTTGTGGCCACTTATTATAAGAATGTACCAATAGGTCAATCAGGCGGGTGAAGTCTTTATGCTCTTGCTCGTAAGGCGGATCAAGAAAAATCAAACCGCGCTTCTCTTTTGGTGGAATCACCGCAGCGATACCTTCAAAAGAATTGCGATGATGAATACCAATCGGCAATTTATGGAGCTGATAATTTAGTGCATCGTATTCACTGGCTTTGGCTTCAAACGCTTCACCGCGCACGCCGGCATCAGGATTTTTTTCAACATGATGGGCAATCCACCAAGGTGAACCAGGATAGACTTTTTTATCATACGTGAAACGCGCTTGCTTAATGCTTTCCATATAGTCTTTGACGGCCGCCGGTGCTTTTTCGATGTCGGCTTTTAACAAAGCTTGGATACCGCCTTTGGCTTCGCCTGTTTTGCGCGCCTCTTCACTGCCGAGCGAATACAGTCCACGACCACCGTAAGCATCAAGCACATAAAAAGGTTTGTTCTTTTGCCCCAATTGATTCAGCAGTTGTACCAATAAAATGTGTTTAACGACATCGGCAAAGTTACCGGCATGATAGGCGTGTTTATAGTTCATAAGATCAAAAGTTTAAATAAGAAAAATTGCATCTATGGTAGCATAGGCAGAGTAAAAGATAACGATGGTTTTGGTAAAAAGGCATGGATTGGCTGTGTATTGACAGTGAATGGCATGTTTATTGATAACGGCGAGGCAAAATGACGCAGATTATTAGCAATCTTGAAGTGACACAGTTAGTCGTCGATCATCCGATTGGAGCGGATAACCCGCCACTACTATACCCACCTAGCGATGACGAAAGGCAAACGCTACTCACTCAGCATGAATTACAATTTTCGGACTTTGATGTCGATTGGCAAAATAAGCTAACCGATAAACAGCTAGATACGTTTGTAGACGATGGCTGGATGATTATTGACGATGTGTTTGAAAATAAAGCGCTATTGGCTCTGCAGTCTGAGAGCGGTTTTATTGACTATCGTGACGCCGAGCTGACGGCTGGCATTCGGGTTAGCAATATTCGCGGTGATCGCATTCGCTGGATTACCGAAAACTTCTTTGCAGGCTACTATTATTTACAAAGTATCAATGCGCTTGCTGCTTTATTCAATCAAAGCTTGTTTGCTGGTATTCGCCATAGTGAGGCACATTACGCTTGTTATCCGGTAGGTTTTGGCTATCAATGGCATAGCGATAATCCGGCTGGACGTGATGAGCGCGTTATCTCGGCGGTGTTTTATCTCAATGATGATTGGCGTGATAGTGATGGCGGTGCGTTAGAAGTCGTCGACAAACATGGCGTCCACCATAATGTCATGCCTGTTGCCAATCGACTGGTCATATTTGATAGTGACTTGCAACACCAAGTGCAAATCGCCCATCGGCAGCGTTATTCTATCGCGACGTGGATGCGCCGTGATGGTTTGGTGCCTTTTGTTGAGGATAATATTTAAAATCCATTAGCTATTACTTTAAATAAGCCTTGTTAATTAAGGATAATGACAATGCATAAAACCTTATTTAGAAGCTTGCTCTTACTTGTTATACTCCCTCTGATCGTGAGCTGCGAGACGCTTAATCATCAAGCCGCTATTCAAAAAGACAATGAGTTATTTTTTACCTATTATTTGCCAAAATCCATGCCTGAAGAACCTCTAATAATTAATCCGACTGTTATTACTACTGAATTCAAATATGAGGATGGGTGTTTACTTGCATTTGATGGAAGCAGATGGATGACACCTGTATTTCCCGAAGGACATGCAACTTTTAATAGTCATCATAAGACTTTAAGATTATTAGGAACGAGTTATAAAATGGGTAATGTGATTTCTGCAGCTGGCTATGTGCATGCTTACAACAGTGAAAAAGTTAAAAATTATAGTAATAGCCCAGCCGAAAAGTGCATTACAGAGTATCTAGCAATATATTACGGCGATTATGAAAAAATTGACTTGGATAAAAACTAAATTTTTTCAGACCTCAAATTATAAACATCAAAACAACATATCTAGGACTGTCATGAGTTCAGAAAATAATAGTAAAACCCATCAACAGCAAACACTAGAGCTAAGTATCGCCCTACTTGAACGTCCATCCGTTACCCCCGATGATGATGGCTGCCAAGACATATTGTCAGAGCGCCTGACGCAGGCTGGGTTTGATTGCGAGTTTATGTATTTTGGTGAGAGAAACCAAGGCGGCGAACATGCGGAAGTCAAAAACCTCTGGGCGCGCCGTGGCATCACCGATCCGGTTATTTGTTTTGCTGGTCATACCGACGTCGTGCCTACGGGTGATGAAAACAATTGGACTTATCCGCCATTTACACCCACCATTGCCGATGGTTATTTATGGGCGCGCGGTGCCGCTGATATGAAAACCGGCATTGCTGCTTTTACCGTTGCCGCCGAGCGTTTTGTCGCTAATCATCCTCAGCACAATGGCTCTATTGCTTTTTTAATCACCGCAGATGAAGAAGGCCCGTCCATCAATGGGACGGTGAAAGTCATTGAAACGCTTGAAGCGCGCAATGAGAAAATCACCTATTGCCTCGTTGGCGAACCATCAAGTACCGACACGCTTGGCGATATCATTAAAAACGGTCGCCGCGGCTCATTGGGCGCCGAGCTGACCGTCACTGGCAAACAAGGTCATGTTGCCTATCCGCATCTGGCTTGCAATCCGATTCATGCGGCAATGGCGGCATTAGCAGAATTAACCAACGCCACTTGGGATAACGGCAACGAGTATTTCCCTGCGACTTCTTTGCAAATCTCTAATATCAATGGCGGTACAGGCGCAACCAACGTTATTCCTGAAACGCTAACCGTTATCTTTAACTTCCGCTTTTCCACAGAAACGAGCGCAGATGAGCTAAAATCAAAAACCCATGCTATTTTTGATAAGCATTTTGAGAACAGCAAAGCCAGTTATGATATCCAATGGAAATTATCCGGTCAGCCATTTTTAACCCCTGAAGGCAAACTCGTAACGGCCTGCCAGCAAGCGATTAAAAAAGTTACTGATATCAATACCACGTTATCAACGTCTGGCGGTACATCAGATGGACGCTTTATCGCGCCAACCGGTGCACAAGTGGTTGAGCTTGGCGTACGTAATGCCACGATTCATCAGGTCGATGAAAAGGTAGAAGTAGATGATTTGGGCAGATTGGCGCAGATATATGAAGGGATTTTAGAGAATCTGCTGCTTGATTAGACATAATCTATAGAAACAAAAAAAGCGCCATCTGCTTCGTATTTGGCGCTTTTTTATTATGATCTTTTATCGATAAGGACTTGAACAACACAAGTCAATTAAGCTACTTACTAGCTTCACTCAATCCCTATATAAACATCCACTTGCCCATACTCTAAATTACCATCAATATAGTGCTCAAAATCGACATTATAACTACGAGTATACTCACAGCTTGGGTCGTTGAAGTACTCCCAAGCCTTCTCCCACGCATTCATGACGGTATTAGGCATATTACCTGTTTCTGAAAAGACTAAGTATTTCCCTGCGGGAATGGCTATTGTTACAAGATTACTCTTATTGGCGACCGCCGCATTATCCGGCTGCACCTGCTCATTGCCCACTTCCCAACCAGCGACAACATCAAACGCCCCTACTAAATCAGCACTTTCATAATTGTGGTAGATACCATAAATATCCTGATCTTCAGGCAAATCACCCATGTAGTTTTGATAGAACTTTTGCCATAAGCGGCCTAATTTTGCCGTTTCGTGGCTGATTTCAGCGTGATTGGTGGTACGTACGCTGATACCCTTACAAGCTATCGCTTCGGGTAGCTCTTTAATTTGTGACGTCATGATGCTGCCTGCCCTGTTGTGCTGTGTGATTTTTATTTGATGTGCGATTAAATGAGCATAACTGCCTTAATCCGCTTCATCAATCCAATTCATTTGAATGGCTTCTAGGATACCCTCATTTGATTTTTGCGGGTCATCATCAAAACCTTCTAGCTCCGTCACCCAGCGGTGTAAATCAGTAAAGCGAATATACTGCGGATCGGTCTCAGGGAATTTTTCATAAAGCTCAATAGCGATATCTAAGCTGTCTGTCCATTTTAGTTTTTGCGGGCTCATGGTAGCTCCTTAACTGTTATTTATTTTATAGCTTTCATCAAACTAGAGATTAGTTTGACCAGTTGTTTGTATAATGTTTGTCTAACGCTTTACTTGCTCACTTACTAACCCCTATCCTATCAAAATTCGCCAACTGATTATAGACAAGTTCGTTATACCGCCTTTGTTGCTTTAACTTTTTGCTTTATCTTTTTATTTTGTTTCTGCAGATTTAATCGCTACTTGATGCTGATTCCAAGAAACAATGACTTCATTTGTCTGCTCACCTGTCATATCCAATATCTCTGGTACACATTTGCCTTTTTTATCGTTTAAGACAAACTTAGTCATACCAACACCCATGAGCTGATTTTTTACAAAAAAGCGCGTTTCAAAATAGACGTATTTTTTATCCCAGCCGACAAGCGTACTATTTACCGTCATTTTATTCAGGAATTTGATTTCTTTGAGATAAACCATTTCTTGCATGGCAATAATCCAGCCGAGATTTTTAATCCCTTTTTGATGACAGCAGGCCATCAGCCATTTAGTGATATTTAACTCGATAAAAGACAAGTAGCGATAGTTGGGCAAATGATCGCGAAAGCCCATATCGTGTGGCAATACGCGATAATGGCGTACAATTGGTTTGGTTAATGTCTCGACACTTAGGTGTTCATTAGCCGTTTGCTGTTTCAGCTGCTGCTTTAATAAGCTGACCATAATAAAAAAACGTATCAACATGTTCATAAAGGAAATCTCTGCACGGTTATTCTGTATTAATTATGAGTAAATATAGCTTTGATAAATGCTGCCTACCTTAACGCAAAAAAAGCCACCTCAGTGACTTTTTTCGTGAAAATATTATTAGTAGATGATTAGCAATTAATGACCGCCGCCATTGATACTACGTACCATCTCTTCAACCATTTTCTTGGCATCACCAAAGATCATCATGGTTTTGTCCATATAGAACAAGCTGTTATCAAGACCTGCATAGCCCGTACTCATTGAACGCTTGATAACCATGACCGTCTGCGCTTTATTGACTTCTAAAATTGGCATACCAAAGATTGGGGATGATGGATCATCTTTTGCCGATGGATTGACGACGTCGTTGGCACCAATGACTAAGACCACATCAGTACTAGCAAAGTCGGAGTTAATCTCATCCATCTCAAGAATGTC
The DNA here is from genome assembly GCF_016613355.1 of Psychrobacter sp. M9-54-1. Lineage (NCBI taxonomy): Bacteria > Pseudomonadati > Pseudomonadota > Gammaproteobacteria > Moraxellales > Moraxellaceae > Psychrobacter > Psychrobacter sp. M9-54-1. The sequence continues at coordinate 6,658 of NZ_JADGFW010000053.1, forward strand.
ATCATAGGGCACGTCAGCTTCCGCCAATAGTACGTTCATATGGCCTGGCATACGACCAGCAACCGGATGAATGGCAAAGCGCACATTGACGCCTTCCTCTTTTAACAGCTCATACAATTCTTTGACCGCGTTTTGAGCACGGCCTTGCGCCATACCGTAGCCCGGTACAATCACCACACTGCTGGCATTAGACATGAGGAAACCTGCGTCTTCTGCCGAACCTGCTTTGTAGTTTTTAGGTGCGCCATCATCTGCGCCTGTAGCGGCAGCTGCCGTACCCATACCACCAAATAAAACGTTTAGTAATGAGCGGTTCATGGCTTTACACATGATGTAAGATAAAATCGCGCCTGACGAACCAACGAGCGACCCTGCGATAATTAGCATCGAGTTGCCAAGGGTAAAACCAATACCCGCTGCCGCCCAACCTGAAAATGAGTTCAATAGCGACACAACCACGGGCATATCACCGCCACCGATTGGCGCAATCCACATCCAACCAAATATTACGGCTAATACTGCCATCGCATAGAAAGCTGGCAATGAATCGGTCATAAAGTAGACGATACCAAAACCAATCATAGCAATAAATAGAATCGCTTGTACGGGTTTTACCCAGCCGCCTACTAGGGTTTTTGCCCAACTTTTTGCGGCTAATTTACCAAAGGCAAAAACAGACGCTGAGAAAGTAATCGCACCAATAAAACAACCAATAAACAGTTCAGCACGGGCGACTGCGCCATGCTGTTGCTCAGTATGCAGTACGGTCGCTAAGGCAATCGCCACTGCTGCCAAGCCTACGAATGAATGCATCAAAGCAACGGTTTCTGGCATCTGGGTCATGGCGACCGTTTTTGCTTTCCACATGCCGACGACTGCACCCAATACCATGGCACCGATGATTAACCACAGCACAGGGCCTTCGGCTAAGAAAAAGGTCGTTGCAACTGCAATTGCCATCGCTACCATACCAAAGCGGTTGCCACGAATGGCGGTTTTTGGACTAGAAAGACCACGCAACGTTAAGACAAAAAGGATAGCACCGATTAAGTAAAACCAATCTGCATTTGCTGCAATCATATTTGTTAAATCGCTCATGCATCGCCTCCACTTTCAGTCGTCGCAGTTTCAAGCACTGGCGCTTTTTTTACTTTTGGCTTAAACATCGCCAGCATACGCTCAGTCACCGCAAAACCACCAAAAATATTGATACTGGCTAAAAATACTGCAAAGGCACCGAGCAAGCTGGTTGGGGTAAACATCGCGCCGTCAATGGTGACGGTTTGTAGCATCGCCCCGACGATAACGATACTTGATAAGGCATTGGTTACTGCCATTAGTGGCGTGTGCAGTGCTGGCGTGACGCCCCAAACGACGTAATATCCGACGAAAATAGCGAGCACGAATACCGTGAAAATCGCTACAAACGGTGTGCTACTCATGGCCGCACCCGCTGGCGCTGCCGCTAAAATAGTGGCAATCATCTAATCCTCCTAAAAATTTGTTCGTGTCTGGCAAATGTAAGGTAATGAAATTCGAGACTGGATATTTAAGGCTTAGCGTTTAGCAAGACGTACTTGATTGTCATGCGTCACTGCTAACGCCCCTTGAATCTCATCATTCATGTCTAAATTCAGTGCCAGCGTTTTCGCTGAAGCGTCGTCTTTAGCTGCAGGAGCCATTAAAGTAGTGATAAAATTAACAAGGTTATTGGCATATAAATCTGAAGACTGCGCCGCCAGTTGTGATGGAATATTGGCCGCCCCAACGATACGCACACCGTTTGCCGTGGTAATGGTTTCATCAGGCACGCTGCCTTCGACGTTGCCGCCCGTGCCAGCGGCCATATCAATCAGCACTGAGCCAGCTCTCATTTTGGCAAGCGTTGCCCCATGCACCAAGCGCGGCGCGTTACGTCCAGGAATCTGCGCGGTGGTAATGACGATATCTGCGTTGCTCAAGGCTTTATCTACGACAGCAGCCTGATCTTTGATATATTGCTCAGAGGGCGTCCATGCATAACCGCCCGTGGCTTTGGCTTTTTGCGCTTCGTCTTCGCTCATTGGCACGTCAAGCCATTTGCCGCCAAGCGATTCCACTTGTTCTTTAGCAGCAGGGCGCAAATCACTGGCTTCAACAACGGCACCTAAACGCTTCGCCGTCGCAATCGCCTGCAAACCTGCTACCCCTACGCCTAAGATAACCACTTTGGCAGGTTTCACTGTACCCGCTGAGGTCATAAACATCGGAAATGGACGCGAGTATTCATTGGCGGCAAGCAATACCGCTTTATAACCGGCAAGGTTGGCTTGTGACGATAAGACGTCCATGTTTTGCGCACGTGACAAAGTACGTGGCAATAATTCCATGGCAAAGACGGTGGCACCTTTGGCCGCATAAGTATCTAGCTGGCTATTGCGATATGGGTCAAGCATACCAATAACCACTTGACCGGCTGTTAAATGCTCAGTCACCGCTGCTGGCAAATCATTGACGGTAGTAATAATTTGCGCTTGGTTGACGACCTCGGTACTACTATTGGCAATATCAGCACCCGCTGCCTGATACAACTCATCAGCGTAATACGCTGCTTGACCTGCACCTGACTGAATGACGACTTCAAACCCTAGTTTACGTAATTTCTTTACCGCGTCTGGGGTTAGCGCTACCCGTTTTTCACTCGCGCTATCTGCACTAATAACACCAATCTTCATACCGTCTCCTTACTTACGTCAAATGACTATACTCACGTTTAATGACTATCTTTTAACACCCGCAACGCATCTTTAAAAAGCACAGGGGACAAAAAAATCTTTGGTCACGGTTGGTTAAGAACTTAAGACCAAAGATTATCAATTTAATAAATGATAGCTCCTTTGCCATCATGCCTTTTTATTATAGAGATAACATCTGCAAACTTTCATTGCCTAATGATGACCCACAAGTAAAATAAAAAGTTAGGCATTTACACCATCATCATAACTTTTATTGTTATATTAAAAACTTTTATTTTTTCCAAAAGCGCGCAAAGCCTGTAAGCTATTAGCTCACGACAAATATAAAAATTGGCTTAAGGTTTGACATATGTCTACGATGACGCTTAAAAATACAAAACTGCTATGACTAAGTCAAGATAAAATACGGCCTAACGTATAATAAGAAAACTTGACAGCTCAATGGAACACCAACTCATTCACTATAATAAGGAATAACCATGTATTTTTTACTCTCCCCTGCCAAATCGCTTAACGAGAAAGACGCTGTACACGTTAACCTCGGTAATTACTATAGTCAGCCCGAACTGATTGAGCATGCGCAGGTGCTCATGAAAAACTTAAAAGCCAAAGAGCCGATCGATTTACAAGAGCTGATGAGTATCTCTGACGATTTGGCGCAGCTTAATGCTAAACGTAATCAAGACTGGGCTTGGAGTACAAATAGTCCCTTTACAGGCGACAACGCCAAACCAGCGGGTTATTTATTTGATGGGGATGTTTATACTGGGCTTGATATGTATCAGATGGACAAAGATACTGCTATTTACGTTAACGAACACTTGGGTATTTTGTCAGGGCTTTATGGTGTGCTTAAACCGCTCGATTTAATCCAGCCATATCGCCTAGAGATGGGCACCAAGCTAAAAAATGAGCGCGGGGATAATCTTTACGAGTTTTGGGGCGAAGAAGTGACTGATACTATCAATGCACGTATGGCAGATAGTGAGGACAAAGTTTTAATTAACCTTGCTTCTAATGAGTATTTTAAGGTAATAAAAAAGAAAGCGCTAAATGCTGAAATTATCACGCCAAGATTTGAAGATGAGAAAAATGGTCAATATAAAGTGATTAGTTTTTATGCCAAAAAAGCACGTGGATTGATGGTGAAATACGCAGCTGACAATAAGCTGACCAATGCAGAGCAGCTAAAGCAGTTTGATTTAGCAGGCTATTATTATGTCGATGAGCTGTCTGACGATAAAACGTGGACGTTTCGTCGGGATGAAGCAAGTCAGTAGAATTTACAACTAACTCTAATTTGGTTCTCATGGGCTAAAGCGCATATTATGGTTATAGCCCAGCAACTTTTGTCAATTGTTATTTACTAAGTAAAAATCTAATTCATAAAATATCTAAAAATCTTTTATTCGTGTAGAAAAGTCAATGCATTCGTCAAACCTAGCATATCAGAAACAAATAAAAGTTCGATTATACATAAAAAGAAAGATGCACTGTAATTCATAAAAAATGAAACAATTTTTTCTTTTGAATTTTTCATATTAGAGTCTAAAAAATTGTGTATGATTTCTATCAATTTAATTTCAGCATTTTTTTCTTTCTTTTCTTTCCTAATTTTATTTGCTCTGATGTAATCTATATCTTCGTGACTTTCAGTACCATTCAATGCATCTCTATACAACTTCTCAAATGATAAGATATCAATATTTTTTTCCATTTGTTCACAAACAATTTTTTCATGTTGATACTTTTGACAGATTCCCTTTATCTCATCTGCACATTGATAAAAGTCTTTACTTCTGAGTTCATACTTGGCCGTAGATGTTGCAACCGAATATACTAGTACGCATATCGCTAGAAATATCTGAAAACTTGTTAGGGTAAATTGTGAAAAAACAGCATTATGTCCAGCCACAGTTAAGAGAGGAATTAATATCAATCCTAAAGAGATGATAGTAGTGGTTATAAAACCAACCTTACTCAGTCTTTTTAGCCTCTTACCAGCTTCGAACCTTGAGTCAACAGTAAGTTGCATTGTTCTTAGTAACTTAGCCTCAAATTTTGATAGTTCCTCATCTTGTATATATTAGACCTCTTGCAAAAGTAGCAAAGGGAATTAAAATAGGAAGACACTCATAACTTTTTAGGAACCATGCCAAACA
>NZ_JADGFW010000054.1:0-1916 GCF_016613355.1 Psychrobacter sp. M9-54-1
TACAATGTGGCTTATCCCGAACTGGGGTTAAGTAACGCCGAGACCAATCCTAGTACACCATAAGTCCCTAAGCGCGAATCCTTCATAATAGTTAAAGTACGCGCGCGAGTCAGACCACCACCTAGACCATCACAGCTATCCGCAAGTCCATCTTCATGAAAAGCGCCAGTTAGCCTAATCCCAAAGGCCGTACTTATCACTGCCGCCACCAAAGGCGTAAATAAAAAACTACACAGCCAAAATATACCTGCGCAAATCAGCCCAACCAGCAGACCTACCCCAGGAAAATGACGGCTGCTCTGGTGCAACCACTGCGGATTGTAATTGGCGAATTGCGGTACGGGCAGACGCGTTAAAAACTGTACTGCTACTAACAATAAACGCCATTCATACTTTATAAATTGACTAATACTTGGTTTAGAAGAAGACTGGGGTAATGCATTTGGTTGATTCAATGTCTGATTTAATGGTTGTTTTGATGGCTTTTTTGATAATTGTGACATTAGCTGTTTTGTCCACTGATACCAGCATCATTAAAACTAGCCATCTCATTGATAATCGCACAAGCCGACTGTAATAATGGATACGCCAGCGCCGCGCCACTACCCTCACCTAGGCGCATACCCATATCGAGTAACGGCTCAGCATTGAGCAGTTTTAATAAATGCGTATGTCCCGGCTCGACCGAATGATGAGCAAAGATAGCATATTGAGCAACACCCGGCGCTAAGCGCTCAGCCGCCAACAACGCGCTACTGGCAATAAAACCGTCGATAAGAAGAATACGGCGCTCACTGGCGGCTTGCATCAGCGCCCCTGCCATCATCGCAATCTCAAGCCCGCCTAATGCCGCAAGTATGTCGAATGGCGTTTGCGCTTCACTGTGCCGCGCTAATACTTGAGTTAAAATACTTGCCTTGTGCTTTAATCCTGCATCGTCAAGGCCAGTGCCGCGACCGATACAAGCATCAATCGGTATATCGCCCAATCTTGCCAGTAATAAACTGGCGGCGGATGTGTTACCAATTCCCATTTCACCGACAATCAACAGATTGCCCGCCATGTTCTTGACTACGTCCATACCATTTTCTAATGCGGCTAAGCACTCTTCTGCTGTCATGGCAGGCTCGCTAAGGGCGTCGCGGCTTCCATGACGCACTTTATAATCGAGCAGTTGCGCGTGGTCTTTAAAAGGAGAATTGGCAAAGTCGGCATTGACACCAGCATCGACCACTTTTAGCTCAATATCATGCTGACGCGCTAAAACATTGATAGCAGCACCGCCTTGCAAAAAGTTATAAACCATCTGCGCCGTCACCGCGCTAGGATATGCTGAGGTACCATGCTTGGTTAGACCATGGTCGGCAGCAAATACCCGAATTTGCGGTTGCGTAATTTGCGGCGTGGTCGTATCTTGAATCAATCCCAACTGTACCGCGAGCGTCTCTAAACGTCCAAGGGCGCCCAGTGGCTTGGTTTTTTGGTCAACGATTTGCTGCAATTGTTGGTACAGCTCGTTATTTTCTATGTTTGCAATCGTTGGTGCTATAAATGTGTTCAAGCAAACCACCCTCGTATTTATACAATTAAAACAAAACCCACATACTAGCAGAGTATCTCAGCTTTACCACGAATAAAATCAAATGAGAGCCGAATAGACTCCCTAGTAGGATAGATTTACGATAGAATATGCACCTTTAAAAATTCATATCACTATTGATGTTAAGCTAGACGCCAAACTCACTAAATGCTGTGTGAGTTGCATTAATAGCGATAAGAGATTAACAACTATATAGAGACAGTAATGATCGTATTTTGGCTGCTGCTGACCATTCTTTTTATCATTTTTGCCACTGCGAAGTTAAAATGGCATCCTTTTTTAGTATTAATACCCCACTCTCAACTTGAAATAAGCA
>NZ_JADGFW010000055.1:0-8089 GCF_016613355.1 Psychrobacter sp. M9-54-1
AATCAGCCTCCGATAAAGTCGGGGCGGTTCATATCGGTTCCTTTATTGACTCTAGTATTGTCTTCGATTTCATCATGAGCAACAGATGAATGAACCTCATTCTCTGTAATAGCGGTTTCTCGAATATCAGTCTCCTGAATACGAGTTTTGGTTAATTCAGGATCTTTGGTTGGCATATCTTTGGCTTGCATCATAATGTCCTTATTGTTTTTTAAATTATTATTTTTATCGTTATGGTAAATTCGCTTATCGTTCTCACGTTTACTCATTATTCTTTTGAGACAAGTCATAAGCGTTTAAATCAGCAACGTTTTTACCACCAGGTGGCAAATCCTCTTCTTTACGTGGGTCTACATATACTTCATCGGTTTCCTGTGATGCTTGCTCAGGTCCATCAATATCCGGCTCGTACTTTCGACCTTTGTAACTGTCTTTAGGATTTTTTGGCTTTAATGCCGCTGGATCATCAATTAGTACCGGTTCTTCATCATTAGGTTGGGTAAAGTCTTTCATGACGTGTGCCTCGCGTTTGGTGTAGAGCAGCAGATTAGTTTTATTATTTATCAGTCCGCAAATCATCTTCGATAAAAGGCGTTTTTTGCTCTTCGCTTAGATTTTCAGGTTTATCGACTTGCTTGTTATCGGTTAGGTTTTTTTCGATTTGTTGGCTATCTGCTTGTTCTGCCGCTTTTTTTACATCAGATGTGTCATTATTGGTATTACTCATGGTGCAATTCCTCTTATTTGTAATTTATTTATAATAAAATTGTACTAGCTATAATTAGCTTATCCTTGCTCGCTCTTTATAAATTATTGATATATAGACTGCTGTCTATCAGCTATCAGAGACAAGGTATAACTTAATTATAAGAATAATTTTTGACTGCTCACCAGTGTACTGCCGTATCAATGTGTGAATAAATGTGAGGTTAGCCGACAGTTTGTAACTTGCTTTTCATTAGTGCGCTACTTTTTAGTAATTTATTCCACAACTTTATAAGCGCTGTTAAATAAAAAAACCAAGATCCGATAAATACAGATGCTTGGTTTTTATTTGGATTTTTCAATGCTTATTGAATCTAAAAAGGTTGTTGAGAACTAGTCTAAGTTGTCTCGCCAACGCCGTTGATGACCTTTAATAAATGCTCTTGTGCGATATGCGGTGTTTCATCTGCCGCTGGTTGTAATTGCTGCCAAACGCCATTACCATCAAGCGTCCAAGCCTGAGTATTGTCGTGTAGATAGTTGATTAAGCCATCTTGATAAATTTGTTTGAATAGCTTTTTGTCTTCGATTGGGAACGCCACCTCAACGCGGTGGAATAAGTTGCGGTCCATCCAGTCGGCGCTGCCGCAATACAAGCGCTCATAGCCAGCATTATAAAAGTAATAAATGCGCGTATGCTCCAAAAAGCGCCCAATCACAGAACGGACGGTGATATTTTCGGACAAATCCTTTACTTGCGGGCGCAGGCAGCACATGGAGCGCAAAATCAGCTCAATCTTAACGCCTGCCTGCGACGCATCATACAATTTATCAATCAGTCGGCGCTCGGTCAGCGCATTGACCTTGATGATAATATGAGCGCGTTTGCCTGCTTTGGCTTGAGCAATTTCATCATCGATAAAGCTCATGAGCTTTTCATGCAAGGTAAACGGCGCATGTAGGAGTTTTTTTAGATTGGCCGGTTTACCCATGCCTGTTAGCTCTTGGAAGATTTTGTGCACGTCTTCTGAGATATCAGGATCGGCGCTAAATAAACCATAATCGGTATAGACTTTGGCATTGGCAGCATGATAGTTGCCCGTACCGAGATGCACATAACGACGAATTTTATCGTTTTCACGGCGAATGATAAGCATTAATTTGGCGTGAGTCTTGTAACCGACGATACCGTAAACCACCACCGCGCCTGCTTCTTGCAGATAATTAGCCACCGCGATATTTGAGGCTTCATCAAAACGGGCGCGTAACTCGATAACCGCCGTGACTTCTTTACCATTGCGTGCCGCCGCCGCTAGGGCTTTAACGATTTCTGAGTTGGTACCTGAACGATATAGCGTTTGCTTAATGGCGAGCACTTTTGGATCACTTGCTGCTTGCCACAATAGATTGATAATCGGCGAGAACGCATGAAACGGATGATGAACCAAGACATCGCTCTTACGCATCGCGGCAAACATACTGGTCGCTTTATCGAGCTTATCAACTTCACGGCGGAACGGTTTGGGGACGACATGGGTAAAAGGCTGATAACGCAGCGCTGGGATATTAAAATCAAACAGCAAGCGCGTTAAGTTCACCGGCCCATTGACGCGGTAAAGTTGATTGTCATGTAGCTCAAACTCATTGAGCAAATAATCGCTAATCGGCGCTGGGCAATCGGTAGTGACCTCTAAACGCACTTTGTCGCCAAAGCGGCGGTTTTCAAGTTCGCCCTCTAGTGCCTTGGCAATATCATCGACATCCTCTGCCAAATCCAAATCGGCATTGCGCGTTAGTCTAAACTGATGACAACCAGTGACATTCATCCCCGGGAACAACTCACCGATATGCTCATGAATCACCGCCGATAGCATCACATGATGCTCTTTACCACCCGTCAGCTCATCCGGCAAGCGGATGACACGTGGTAAGCTGCGTGGCGCTGGTACAATAGCGAGATTGATATCACGACCAAAGGCATCTTTGCCCTCTAGCGTGGCGATAAAGTTTAAGCTTTTATTCACCAATCTCGGAAACGGATGCGCCGGATCAATGCTAATCGGGGTCAAAACTGGTGAGACTTGCTCGGTAAAATACTGCTTCATCCACGCCGATTGCTCAGGAGTTAGCTCGTCACGCTTTAAGTAGCGGATGTCTTCTTGGGCAAGGGCTGGCAGGATATCTTCATTTAAAATGCGGTATTGCTCGCTGATGGCTTTATGAGTGACAGCAGAGATTTCTCTGAGCACCTCGCTTGGGCGCATACCATGAGCGCTGGTTGAGACATCACCCATATTGAGTTTTTGCATGATACCGGCGACGCGAATCTCAAAAAACTCATCCATGTTGGAAGAGAAGATAATGAGGAAAAACAAGCGCTCTAACAAAGGATGGCGCGGACTGGCGGCCTGCGCCAGCACCCGCAGATGAAACTGCAATAAAGACAAATCGCGATTGATATAGCTGCTCGGCGAATAGCTGCCATCGTCGAAACGCTGCCAATCTATTTCGCTCAAACTCTTGCTCGAGCTTGCCGTTAGCTCTTCTTCTGTTTTGACCAGATTCGTGCTGAGTTCACTATCCGTTTTTGTACTAACATTAATACTATCGTTAATTTCATGATCGTTATTTTGCTTATTAACCATCTCTGCCACCTTTTTAATCCTTTACGTGATCGATATGCCGTCATCTTTTACTTTTTATGAACGCTATTTAATGCCAACCGACAATTTAAGCTAATTACATGCTAAGCCAATCGTTTTCTAAGCGGATTGCGGTAAGACGGCATTTTTCATGCGTTTTTTAATGATACGTTGTTTGTTGCGCAAGCGTTTGTCACTTTGATGACCTTCGTAGTATTTTGGATTGGTCAGCATGGCGATGAGCAAAGCCGATTCGTCACGGTTTAGATTGGCCGCTGATTTATCAAAATAATGCTGGGCGGCAGCTTCAACACCATAAATGCCGTTACCAAACTCAGCGACGTTGAGATAAGCGGTCAAAATGCGCTGCTTATCCCAAAAGGTTTCTATCATTACTGTGATAATCGCTTCTTCAGCTTTACGGGTATAAGAGCGATGCGAGGTAAGAAATAAATTTTTGGCCAATTGCTGGGTAATCGTTGAGCCGCCCGCTGACATTTTGCCCGTTTCTTCGTTCTTTTTCTGTGCCGCCTTAATGCCTTTCATATCAAAGCCATTATGCTGGCTAAAGGTCGAATCTTCACTGACAATCGCTGCTTGTTTGGCAGATTTGGCAATGGCGTCATACTCAGCCCACGTTTGCGTAACCGTGCCACCCGTTAAACGATGGGTCAGCATAAACATGCTATTATTAATCGGCTGGGTCTTCCAAATCAGTAGCAGACCTGCGACCAATATATGAAAAGCCACCACCAACAACATGAATGCCAGTAATAAGCGTTTGAGAAATGTGCCAAAACTTGCCATGCGAGCGATATCCAAGTAGTTAAAAAATAGTCAACATAATAAACTGTTAACCCTAACGCGTTAATCATAAATAGCAGGTCATCTTACCTAATCTCACAATCGCTGTCATTATTTACCCTATTTCTTTATTATGTAAATACTGCCAAGTGCTACGAATACTTTTCTTTAAAAATTTAAAACTAACGCTTGGCGATAAATAGATATAAGAATAAGAGTGTAAATATGGCTAATAATACAGTAGCAATGTTACGGGCACGCATGATTGCCGCCAATCCCAATCTTGGTACGGCTGAAAATCAGGATAAATGGTGGCTACTCGGAACGACTGGCTGTCATCTTTGTGACATCGCTGAGCAGCTGCTTAGCCAATTTCAAGCGGTGCAACCGATACGCTATCAGTATGTTGATATTGCTGATTTTGATGAGGTGCTGATGATGGAGTTTGCTACTACGATTCCTGTGATATTGACGCCATCAAAACGCTTGAACTATCCTTTTTCAGTGTTGGATTTGCAGCAATTATTAGCAGCGTCATAAAACAGACAACGTAAAAAATGATAATAATGAGAAACTTATGAAAGATTTAAAGAAAATAACGGAAATTGAGGATTTGCGCCGTGTTGCCGAGCGTAAAGTACCACGGATGTTTTATGATTATGTCGATTCAGGCTCATGGACTGAGACTACTTATCGCAACAATGAAACCGACTTTGACCGTATTAAATTGCGCCAAAGGGTTCTGGTCAATATGGAAGGGCGCTCGCTTGCCACGGATATGCTGGGCTCAAAAGTCAAAATGCCCGTTGCTATCGCCCCAACTGGCTTTACTGGCATGATGTGGGCCGATGGTGAGATTCACGCCGCACGGGCAGCGGAGAAATTTGGCGTGCCCTTCTCGCTTTCAACCATGAGTATCTGCTCTATCGAAGATGTGGCAGAAAACACCAGTGCGCCGTTTTGGTTCCAGCTCTATGTGATGCGCGACCAAGAATTTATGGCAAACCTGATTCGCCGCGCTAAAGCGGCCAATTGTTCTGCGCTTATCTTAACCGCGGATTTACAAGTCCTCGGCCAACGTCATAAAGATATCAAAAACGGTCTATCTGCGCCGCCAAAACCTACGCTTGCTAATATATTAAACCTCATGACCAAGCCGCAGTGGTGCATGAATATGCTCGGTACCAAACGGCATAGCTTTGGTAATATCGTCGGTCATGCCAAAAACGTCGAGGATATCTCATCGCTCTCGGCATGGACGGCTGAACAGTTTGACCCAGCGCTAAGCTGGGATGACGTCGCACGCATTAAAGATATGTGGGGCGGCAAGCTCATTATCAAAGGTATCATGGAACCTGAAGACGCCATCATGGCTGCTCGTAGCGGTGCCGATGCGTTGGTGGTTTCAAACCATGGCGGCCGTCAGCTTGATGGGGCGTTGTCTTCCATTGCCGCGCTCGCTGATATCGTGCAAGCGGTACGAGCGGAAAATAGCAATATCGAGATTTGGCTCGATAGTGGTATTCGCTCTGGTCAAGATGTGCTCAAAGCACTCGCTGTAGGCGCCAATGGTACAATGATTGGTCGCGCGTTTTTGTATGGACTTGGCGCTTATGGTGAAGATGGTGTTCGCCGTGCGCTAGAGCTTATTTATAACGAGTGTGATATCAGCATGGCGTTTTGTGGTCATACCGATATCAATCAAGTGACGGATGACATTTTGGTTAAAGGCACTTATGAGAATCTTAAAACTCATGCTTATTAAAAACCCAGCTCTATTAAATATTGATATATTCAATTTGATCTAAAAAGGATATGTTCAAAATAGCATGCTGCTAGAATAAATTTTCCTTGCTTGCTGTGTGCTTCGCACTCCAGAGGCTTCGAAAAATTTATTCTAGCAACCCTATATCGTTTTGCAGTTGAATCGACTATAACCCACTTATGGGTGACACGCCCTAACCCTAGCCTTTATACTCTACTCATCACTTTTTATTGATAGTTTGCGTTTATGACCATTCAACAATTATTAAAAACCGCGCCCGTCACCACTTTGCTATTAATAAGCTTTATCGGCTTATTTATCATGCAGGTGCTGAGCGGCGTCGATGCTAACAATCCATCGACTGAAGCATTGCTCAAATGGGGCGCCAATGCTTTGCCTTATACTATGGATAATGAACCATGGCGCTTGGCAAGTAGTGCCTTTTTGCACATCGGTCTGATGCATTTATTGTTTAATGGTTTTGCCATGTATTTCTTTGGGCAAATCGCCGAGCCGATGTTTGGCTCAGCGAAGTTTTTGGCGTTATTTTTACTGGCGGCAATCGGTGGTAATTTACTGAACAATTATATCACGTGGCAAGGTATTTTGGATGGCACTGGTCAACCTGGGCTATCAGCGGGCGCGTCTGGCGGTATCATGGGTATCGGTGCCGCGCTATTGATAGCCGCGCTGTTTAAAATATCAGTCAATGGCATGGTGCTCAATCTGAAAAGCCTAATCATTATTATGGGCATCAATTTGGTATATGGCTTTGCCGTACCGGGCATTGATAATGCCGGTCATATTGGCGGCGCGGTCACAGGATTGGTGATTGCATTGGCGTTTGCTATCGCCTACCGTCAGCGCTTGGCTGCTACGCTACAGAATGTGCCTAGCGCAGCGCAAGACATTTATCAGACTACTTATATCAATTCTCCAACAAGTAGCGATACTGACTTTTCTATCCCTACTTCTACCCACGCTCCTCGCTTTGATAATGGGGGTAGTTTTGATAATAACAGCAGTTTTAATCACGACTCTGCTGTAAACTTACCCTTAGATAGCTATGCTAATCAAGCAGCCCTTAATCACAGCAAAATTAACGAACAACAAACAGTGACCAAATCGACGTTTATTTGGCAATTGCTACCGTGGCTGGTCATGCTGCTGATCAGTATTGGTTTTATATGGTGGTGGCAAGATATTCATCAGCAAATACTACAAGTGCTCGCCGCCATTGAGTAAAATGCCAGACTTATTTATTATTCTATTTATCGACTCTGTTTTTATCATTTATCCCACCCACTTATGAGAGCAAATCATGTTTAAATCATCAGCGCTATCGAAACCGTTGACGCGCACTGTCCTTAGCGCATTGACCGCCACTGCCCTATTTAGTGTCGCCAGCATCTCTAACGCCGCCCTCTTTAAAAACAACTTACCAACTGATAAAGATGCCATTTTAAGCGTCGGCGTCAACGTCATGGCAGTCAAGTCGGCTTATGATTTGGAAGACAGCACCGACATAAAAGTATTGCCGGGTGTGTTTTATGATAACAACAGAATCTACGCACGCGGTGCGCAAGCGGGCGCTTATATCATCAATGATGGCACCAATCAGCTAGCCGCTTATGCTCAGCTCGATGGCAGCGAGTTCGACCCTGACGATGCAACTGGCGCCCTGCAAGGTCTTGATGAGCGTAAAGCCTCAGCCGCTGCCGGTCTATCCTATCTGCGCCGTACGCCTGTTGGTGGTTTCCGCCTGCAAGTCGCGACTGACGTGTTAGATAAAAGTGGTGGTAATACAGCGCGCTTGACCTATCTTGCTAAAATTACTAAAGATAAGCTGACCGTCTATCCAAGCATTGGCTTTGAGTATCATGATGCTGACTACAATAACTATTATTATGGCGTTAGTGCGCAAGAGGCAGCGAAGACAGGCGTCGCTGCTTATGAGTCAAATAATAGCTTAAACCCTTATATCAATATTAGCGCTAATTATGACTTTAATGAGCGCTGGGCAGGATTTGCCAATCAAAGCTTAAGCTATCTGCCAAATGAACAATACGATAGTCCAATGGTTGACTCGCGTACGGATGCCACGACGACGCTAGGATTGCTTTATAAATTTTAGTTAAGCAACCCCAGTTCGGGATAAGCCACATTGTAACTC
>NZ_JADGFW010000056.1:0-848 GCF_016613355.1 Psychrobacter sp. M9-54-1
TAGGGCGTGTCCTCAATTCATCTTGCAATGAATGATAGTGCACGCTAGATAGAGCATTGACTTAAAATTACGAGCCAACTTCTCATAGCGAGTAGCGATACTACGAAAGTGCTTAAGCCTTGCAAACATATTTTCAACAAGATGACGCAGCTTGTACAAATAGCTATCAAACTCTGGATTAGGCTGTTTGGCATTCTTCCTTTTAGGAACGACGGGGATCATATCATGGCTTCGAGCTTTGTCTCTGATACACTCTGAGTCATAGCCTTTATCAGCAATAAAGTAATCAGCTTGTCCAATCATTTCAATCAATTGACCTGCAATTTGACTGTCATGGACTTCACCCCCAGTGATTTTAAAATCGAGCGGATATCCATCGGCATCACAGGATAGGTGTATCTTTGTAGTTGCTCCGCCACGGCTTTGTCCAATTGCTCGATCTTCACCAAGCCGAGCTCCACTTGCATGCTGGTGACAGCGAACATAGCTTCCGTCGATGAATACCCATTCCGTATCAACTTCTTTTCGTAGGCTAAAAAAAATTTCTCCCACAAACCCGTTTTTGACCATCGATTGAAACGGTTGTAAGCGGTTTTCCATGGGCATAATTCTTCAGGTATATCACGCCAAGGAGCACCTGTACGTAGTTTCCAAAGAATGGCTTCCATCACGTCACGATTCTTATCTTTTCGGTAGCAACCATGTTGTGCCATAGTCACTTGTAGCTGTTCCCAGAGATTATCGGTCAATGCTTGTCTGGCCATCTTTCTTATATACCTCTTATTTTATAAAGTGTATGCTTTATTTTAGAAGATATATACTTGTTTGCCAATTAGGGACACGCCCTA
>NZ_JADGFW010000057.1:0-3081 GCF_016613355.1 Psychrobacter sp. M9-54-1
TTATTTCCTCAGCATACTTTCTGATACACCACCAAAAAACGGACTATTTATAAGTCAGTTTTTTTTATGATTCAATATTTTTATAATAAAAGATTTAGTCTTTCTGACTATTAGCCTTATCATAAAGCTCACGCACGACTTCACCAATGACTTTAATACCATCAACCAGCGTTTGCTCATCAGCCGCGATACTCATGCGAATACATTCATGGGCATGTTCATAATTACTCACATCAACACCCGGGAAGAAATACTCACTCGGTACGATAATCGTGCCTTTGTCTTTGAGAATCTCATACAGCTCAGTGGTGCTAATCGGCAAGTCTTTAAACCATAACCATAAAAATATCGCGCCCTCCGGCTTATGAATCATTAGCGGATAATCACCCAGCGCTTCTTTTAACAGCTTGACCGCCAATGTCGCTTGCTGTTGATAAAAGGGTTTAATCTCATTATCCGCCAACTGCTTGATACGGTCATCGTTCACTAATGGTGTCGCAATCGCTGCCCCAAAACGTGTCGGTGCCAGATTGACCACTGCATTCATAGCGCTGACCGCTTCGATGACTTTCGTATCGGCAACGATAATGCCGGTACGCATACCGGGCAAGCCAATTTTAGACAGGCTAAAGCACAAAATCGTATTATTATCCCAGTTCAAATGCGCGTTAGAGTAGATGATATTCGGGAAGGGCATACCGTAGGCGTTATCGATAATCAGCGGTATCTCATAACGTTTGGCAAGCTCGGATAAATGCGCCATTTCCTCATCGGTCAACACATTGCCCGTTGGATTGGTCGGACGCGAACAACAAATCGCACCAATACGACCTTCCTTCAATGCTGACAAGTTTTCTAACGCGTCAAAATCTACCCGATATTTAAAGAAACCTTCCTCGCCATCATGCGTCACTTCATCGATATGCGGTAATACCGCGGCGAAATGCTGACCTTCGACATGCACATCGCTATAGCCAATGTATTCAGGGGTTAATGGCAGTAAAATAGATTTATCTACCGATTGATTTTCGCCATTATTAAATGCGCCACCAAATAAATTAAACAAGTAGAAAAAAGCATTCTGTGAGCCATTGGTTAAAGCGATATTTTCTGCGCTCAAATTCCAATCATAATGACGATTAAAGAAGCCGACTAGTGCATGGATAAAGGCTGCGTCACCTTGTGGATTGGAGTAATTTGCCATGCTGATAATCGCGCTACTATTGGCCTCATCAGCATCGTTATCATTACCGAGCGCCTTATAAGTCTCTAAAAACAGCTCATTAACCGCATCAATTTTGGCAGGGTTGCCGCCACCCAGCATGTTGATAGGCTGATCGCTTTTTAGCGCGTCGCCCAAATCATCCATGAGTTGTGAGATACCAGTTGGCTGAGTAAATTTTTGACCGAACTTTGAGAATTTCATAAGGTTACCATGCTGTTTTGGAGGGTTTTATAAGTGGTTATTTAATCGATAAAGTTGGGCTAGTATAGCAAATGGTTGCGATAAAATAAGCAAAGCGCGAGGCAGATATTGGTTTATATGCTGACAAGATTTGTGAAGCAAAAAATGCCCTCTAGGTGAGTAAAAAGCATTTAGGTTAAGTTGAGTACGTACGGCAACAGGTGACGTATTAGATATACATATTCTTGCTTGCCAGCACCAACATGTTCATAATAAAAAATATGAAGTTATTTTTAAAACACTTAGAAAAGTTTAATACTTAGAATTATAAGTACAGGAATTTACTTTGTTATTAGGGAAATACGGTAACCCTCCCAAACTTAAGACACCTAATAAATAGAATTAAGCTGCCTGATTGAGTTTCTGTATCGGTGTAAAACCGCCATTGCCCATGTTTGGGCGCTTATGATTATAATGGTATAACCAGTTTTCTGCTTGTGCGCGTACCTGCTCTAGATTATCAAACAGCTCCTGATTTAACCAATCATATCTCATGGTTCTGTTAAAGCGCTCTACATACGCATTTTGCTGTGGATTGCCAGGTTCAATATAGCTTAAGATGATGCCTTGCTGCTCAGCCCAGTCTTTGAGCGCATTGCTGATGTATTCAGGGCCGTTATCGCATCTTATCTGCACAGGTTTGCCTCGGTACTCAATAAGCTGATTAAGACTGCGTATGACCCTCCCGGCCGGTAGCGAGAAGTTGACTTCAACGGTGAGTGCCTCACGGTTGTAATCATCAATGACATTGAACAGTCTAAAGCCGCGGCCATCAGTTAAGCCGTCGTGCATAAAGTCCATGCTCCAGCTTTGGTTAATCCTATCAGGTACTGCTAATGGTATTGGTTTAGCACGTTTAATGCGACGCTTAGGCTTGATTCTAAGGTTGAGTTCAAGCTCGCAGTAGATGCGATATACCCGCTTATGGTTGTACGGCAGTCCTAGCACATTACGCAAGGTTAAAAAGCACAAGCCAAAGCCCCAGTTCTTGTTCTCATCAGTCAGTTTGATAAGTAAGTCCGCTATTTGCTGGTTCTCATCTGTTACCACCGACTTGTGATAATAACAGGTGACGCTGATATTAAAGATCGAGCAAGCCCTGCGAATACTGATGCCATGCTCTTTAATATAGTGACAAGCCATCTCTTTGCGCCTGAGGGGCGCTACCACTTTTTTGACATGGCATCCTGTAGGATGTCGGACTTAAGACATTCATCAGCGTACATCTTTTTAAGGCGGGCATTCTCAACTTCAAGTTCTTTTAAGCGCGCAATCAAAGAGGCATCCATGCCGCCATACTTTGAGCGCCAGTTATAAAAGGTGCTTTGGCTGATGTTATGCTCACGGCATAGCTCGGTGATAGGGACGCCTTGTTCGGCTTGTTTTAGGATGTTGACGATTTGGTTGTCGCTAAAGCGTGTCTTTTTCATAGGATTCTCCTGCTGGTGTATTTTAGCAGTTAATCTCTATTTGTAAGTGTTCTTATTTATTGGGGGGATTACCGTTTATGACCACGAGTCAGGTGTACTGGCAGCTCAGCTGCTTGAGCGTACTTTAATCAGTGAGAATGCATTGCACACTGGGGTGGTGCTACACTCAGACAATGGGGCACCGAT